>NZ_JBBPAU010000002.1:0-8012 GCF_038009105.1 Viridibacillus sp. FSL R5-0888 | reverse complement strand
TTTATAACCCCTCTGACCTAACAAATATGCAGTAAGACCACAAGTTGTTGTTTTACCAACTCCACCTTTCTGCAAAGAAAATGTAATAACTTTTGCTAACATTCAAATCACCATCCTTTAATAATAGTAAACAACACAAGCAAGAAACTGTAAAACCGTAAATACAGGTATGTATAAAGAAACGAACCTTAGAAAAACCGATAACATAAATAAAAGCACCCATAGGATGCTCAAAAACACTAACCACAGACGCTCCAGACTCTATAGGGGTTATTGTTTCTAAAAAACATTATTACCGTAAATACATAAAACTGTATATACAGTTTTATGTATTTACGGTTTTATGTATTTTTCTTTACAAACCTCAATTCTTCATATATCTCGTAGTCAAATCAAACTTGTACAAATTTTCATATTTAGTAATCAATCTCCCATATAACGCATTGCTAGTATGGTGCAGGGATTACGAAGGGTGGACGACAAAGAGAAATCCATATCCCTCGTCATTTTGAAAAACGTCTAGAACAGTTACTTCAAGGAAAAGGTGACAAAGAACGAGTGGTCAATGTATCGTACTCAACGATTCGAGACGGTATTAATGTGGCTTGTAAGAAAACAGGGATTGATCAGGCTGGCCGAGGTGCACATGGATTTCGCCATGCATATGCAAGAAATCGTATGGATCAGCTCATGACAGCTGAGCAAAAAACAATGATGCAAAGGATTATAGATAACTGCAGCATAAATCGGAAAGCCGACTACGGCATTTTAAGTGAAACGGATAAAACGTTGTATAACGCAACAAAAGAGGCAATGGATCGGATTCATAAAGAATTAGGGCATGGAAAGAATCGATGGGAGAAGAAAATGATAAAAAAAATTATCCTATAGAGATATCTATAAAAATGTTAAATGAATTAAAAGATCCAATATACATGAATAAATTTAGTTTCCTTAACGAAACTCTAAAAAATTAAAAAAAGGTCAAAAAAGCAAATTTGCTTTTTTGACCTTTTTACTGTCTAAAGAGATATGTATAACCTCTTATATTAAACCTTATTTTCTTCTTCCATGAGTTGAAAAAAATTCGGTATATCATCAAATTTCATGTCTACAATATTATCTTTCAACGACTCATTTTTTTTGTAACCGATGCAATAAATAATCACAATGGTAAATTTCCGTCTAGGTTATCTAATCAAAATCTATAAAGAAAAATCCTCCATCGTCGCATCCACTTCATCTTCCGTGACCCCTATATACTGCATCGTAATCGATGGTGCTGAATGATTAAACAGCTGCTGTAACACTGCCACATCCTTGTGTTGCTTGTAATGATGATACCCAAACGTTTTGCGCATGGTATGTGTACCGATATCCTCTCGTCCAAGCGCTTCTGCCGCCTTTTGTAGGACCCTGTACGCTTGTGTGGTGGAAATATGGCCGTTTCCTTTCTGACTGGGAAACAACCACGCAGATGGGCTCAAATAGCGTGTATACGACTCGATCAACTCTCTTGTGGCCCGTGGAATCAAAAAGCGTTTCGTTTTCTTCGTCTTTTGCTCGGTAATCACCAAATGCGTTTTCCCTCGTACATCTTCCACTTTCAATGGGACCAGATCACTCACTCTCAGCCCAAGGTTAATCCCGAGGTTAAATAAAAACAGATCTCGAGCGCGCGCATACTTAGACAGTGCCCACCGGAAATCCACAATTTCTGCCTTCGTGCGCAATGGCTGCACGTTCTTTTCTTTGGCCATCTCAACCCCTCATTTCATCCAATATCGTACATTTGATGTATGTTAGTGTATCACGAAAGGAAGAACCCCGTAAAACCGCAGAAAAAACGTATGAAAATATACATTTTCATACGTTTTTTATTACATAAAAAATTTCCTCAACTTCTTATGATTGAGGAGATAATCACATAATTTTGTTTATATTAAATTGTGTGTTCAATTTAACATTCAAGACCAGTATCCAAATTTGGTATAATTCTCAATGTACCTACACGATGTTGTTGAACTTGTAACACTTTAACAAAAACATCCATAACGATTTTTTCACGTATTGTTCCAAACTCACCTTGTGGTTCAACAGTAACTGGAGAGAAATCAAGTTCAAAGAAATTAGCACCTATTAATTCCCCATATGGTTGTTCGTTGTATTTCACAGAATTTTGGAAGAAATATTTATCCAATCGAGGTACTTCACCATTAGTGTCGTTTAAGAAATATGCTTTGTTACTATCAGAAATACCAATAATAGGTTTGCTTAAGAATTCATTTGCTGTAATCTCAGCGAATCCAGAAAACGGTACTTCAACAATTCGATCTTGTAATACACCTTGACAATCATCTGAAGAATACTCAATATTTTTCCGAATAAACCCTGATATAAATAATTTTGCTTTCGTTACTTCAAAGTAGTCTGTGCTTCCAATTTGATCAAATTTTACAGGAATGAGCTTCACTTGATTTAAAAAGACATTCTTTGTTACACGTTTAATCTCTGTTGCTGGTGGATCAAGTGAAATATCTGTCTCTACAACAACTTGAAGTGATCTTTCTACAAGTACAACCGGGACTTTCAAAATTGGCGTACTTACTGTCGTATCATTTAATACTGCATCATCAGACACCGGAATTTGTTGCGTTGACGGTACTGCGCATGATTCTTGTTGCTGGTTGCAATTACATTTTTTCATTTACTCACCTCTTTTGCTATTTTTTGAGCTTTTTCAAACTCTTATAATAAAATATGTGGACTAAATATTTTTAAATAGGCTAGTAGAATAGTCATTATGTTCATTTTTAGCTGGGGTTATTTACTAAACATAAATAGAGAAACTAATTATTATTATTTATATCAACCTACAAAGATGAGATATATCATAGTTTATTCATTTAAACATTTGTATCAATAATAATCCCATCTCGTGTTATAAAAATCGATGCATTTAACTACTATTCTTCATCATATAAGGTAGCCTTAATTTTCTGTATTTGTGAAAGATGAACGATTAAATTAAGTACCATTCTTTGGTGAAGTCGATTTTTCTTTTGCTTTTGTGCTGCATTTTTATTGTGATTTGTATTAGCTGAATACTTAAATCTTTGAAGAATTTCCCCTTCCAACGCTACTTTCCCTTTACATATCGTACATGTCCCATTACCTAATGATTTGCCATATTGAACAGGAGTAAATTTAAAATTTATTAATTCAACATTTCTGGAGATTTCTTTAAAACCAAGAACTTCCTGTTCAAAGAAAACTTGATTGCTCATATTTATTTCAATTTCATACTCTCCTACTACTACAGGGACTCTTACCTCTATATGATTATGTGTACATTCTGGTTTCCCCTTCTTTTTTTGTGAAGGCATATGGATTGAATTAGCAACCGTTTCATATATCCGTTTCTCTGCATGATGCATTTCATTTTCAGTAGTAAAACTAATAATTTCATTAATTTTTGAACGAACTAACCTATATTTCACTGGCTCAGGGTAAGATAATTCTGTATGAATAAACTGTGAATGACTTTCTGATTGTTGTGTCTGATCATCACCTTCGAGGAATAGTGCAGATTGCTGAATGATATCACCTCCAATGGGTCTACGGAGAAAATCGTTAATGTCAACAAATATAGTAAATGGAATTATATTCTCTTTTGAATAGATATTCCCAAAATTAGAAGGTGGAGTTACATTATGTTCTTCTTTATCTTCTATTCTCTTTTTTTTTATTTCCTGTTCTTCGATATCTGCCACAGATTCTGTTTTAATAGTTCTGTTATCACTTATTGAATTAGCCTGCAATGTCTCTAACTTTCTTTGTTGAAATTTAAAATTATTTGTATTCTTTTTAAAATGACGGCATTTGATTTTTGGTAATATGCGTTTTGAGGGGATTTTTATGTTATTTAATGATTTCTCACAATCATCTTTTTTTTCACATAAAGAATCTTTCTCTGAATCATCAAATTCAATTGATTCTTTAAGGGATTTGGTATGTACTGATTCATTTTCATTATCATTATCATTATTTTGATGTTGATATAATTCCTGGTCAGTTTGAGTCTTATAACTATTTTGTTGCTGGAATTGAATCCGCTTTAATTCATTGTAGAAAATCAATGGAGTATCCATTCCATCCACTCCCATAAAAATAGGCTTTTATCTATTTATTTATGCTTCTTGGCTTTTTTGGTTCCTGGTGATGAAGGATTGTCTTCAATTTAGCAATTGATTATGGTGAACGGAACAACAAAAAGCCTAATTCCTCAATTTAAATGCTGAGAAATTAAGCTTTTTAATATTTGAAATATGGACCTGATCCATTATCTCTTTTGTTTCGTTATACTACGATACGACTTATCCAATCCACTTAAAATGTCATAGTCGGCTTTCCCATTTACGCTACGGTTATCTACAATACTTTGCATCATTGTTTTTTGCTCACCTGTCATGAGCTGATTCATACGATTAAAAAGGAGTATTAAACAAAGGTTTAATGCTTCTTTTTTTCACTTCAGTTAAATTCTCTTAACATTGTTCAACTTTCTTTGGTGCTCTTTCCAAAATCTTAACTACACGTTTATAACGTTTTCCAGTCTCTTCTAATTCTTCTCGAGAAACATTCATAACTAATACTCGTGCTACATTGTTTTTAGAATGAACTAAAACGATATCCCCCTGTTGAATACTCTCATTACGTAACATTTTAGGGATATGCCAATTATATAATTGGGTAGTATTTAATTGCATAATTGTCTCTTCCATAGAACTTTTAATATGAAATCCTGTTATTGTATTATTTTCAAACATAGCCATCCCCCTAGTATAATTCACCCTTTGCCAATTCAATGTAACAATCGATTTTATACACCGATTATTTTTTAAACAATCTTGCTAGCAAAGAAGGTTTCTTTTGTTGACTTTGTTCTTCTAAAGATTCTATTTTTGCATTGAGCTTCTTAATTTCATTCATAAGTTCGTTCATTTGTTCATTACCTTCGTTATCCGATTCAATCGCTTTTAAAGTAGCATCCTGCTTGCTTTCTAACCCTACTAATCGCTCATTTAGCGCCTTATTTTCAGCACGCATCGCTACCATCTCATCGCTCATAAGCTCTAATATGCGATAAAGCTCATTATCAAAGGGCTCAACGGTCATCGCGCTTTGTTCATCGCGCTTGCGCTCGGCGATTGATTGAACAACGCTTGAAGGCGAAAAGTCAGCGCTTGAAACCTTTATTGCAGCTTCTTTAAGCGATAATTCACCGCGATTTTTAAGCGCTAGCATAGCGCTGAGTATATCAATATCATGTTCGTTATATTGACGCTGTTTATTTGCATTTTTATGTATTTTATAACCGTTTTGCTCCAATAATTGCGAATAAGCTCGTAAAGAAGGTGCTGATACGTTCAATATACTTGCTACATCACTAGCATTCATAGTCCGATCACTCCTTTTCAAACCAGTTGTAACCTTACATTTTTATTGTCAAACACTCTCAAAGACAATCTCAAGCATAGCAAAATAAGCTAGTCACTATTATTCTTCTAGCCAATTATAAAATACACCTTTTTTTGTTTTTCTAACGTGCTGATTTGCTAGTTTAACTGGTTGAATTGAAGGATATTCTAATCTATTTAATAATGCAGTTGTAAAAACAGCTACTACATTATCAAAATGGTTATACTCCATATCCATTGAAATATGATGAATTACTTCTTTAGCTGCAATGAATCGTTTTACATCTGTATCTGAACCTACTCTTAAAGCCAGTTTATAGGCGTTTTCACGAACGATAGAAGGATAGGGCATAGATTGTATGAAATCGAAAAACAAATGCTGATACTCGTTGTCTGTGTACGTTAAAAGCAATGTACGTTGTTCTTCGGAGGTTATCGGTTGTTGAGATTCCACTTCTTCTTTAAGTGTTTCTAACAAATTAAAACTATGAATATATTTATTATTAGCTTGTTTTGAATTATTTAAAGATAAATAAAGGTTAGGACTCTTATTTTCTTGTTCAAACGTAGACATATCAATGTCTTTAAACATTTTCTGTTGTGCATCTTGCTGTGCGTTTAATTGTGCAATAGATGCTTCTGACAACAAGAAAACTTCCCTCATAATCGATTTGAAATTCTCATGTTTCTTATCTACAATGACGTATTTACCACAATTTGATTTAGCCGATCTCAAACGGCCAACTACAAATTGATTCGTTGTTTTAATAGCTTTAATAGCATTTCTAACCGTTCTAACTGATACTCCAAGCTTTTCTTCAAGCGTATCAGTTCCAACTTTACATAAGCCATTAGCAGACAACCAGAATGCGATCTGTTCTAATACTAAGAATTGTTTTTGTGGAAATAGTTCATCCATAAATATATTTTGTTGCAGCAAATCTTCTTCTAGTTGTTTTAAACGATTTTCTTTTACAGATCGTTTCGGTTTATTTCCGCTGTAGGTCATGTAAAATTGTGTTCTCTGTTGAGTTGCTGTTAGTGTACTGTTAGTTGTCATTGTTATCTTCTCCCTTTTAAGAAAACAAAAAAGCATAATCAAACACTGTGTAGTGAATGACTATGCTTCTTCTTAATGACAATAATTAAATTGATATAAGAAAACTTCCTTGATAAATTGATATTCATCATATAAAATAATGACATATGAATTGATTCAAGAAGTTAGCAACGTCAATCACACCCTATATGTGATCTGGCGGTCAATAACAGGATTGCAGTCCTGTTATTGATGCTGACTTTTTTGATTTCGTTCAATTAAGTTACATAAATAGTAACATTACTACTTCGAATTGGAAACAATTATTATCCTTACTCGGCACATTTTACCTCTATATACATGTCCCAATTCCCCCCCCACTTACAATTCATTTTTTTCAAATCCTTATCTTTGTCAATACTTATATACCGCATTGCTAGTTTCCACCGATTTTTCCATGCCCTAATTCTTTATGGATCTGATCCACTATCTCCTTTGTTGCATTCGCAAAGTTGATTCTTTAATTCACTATAAATATAAAATTACTTGCTTAACGATTTAACTTATCAAGATATTCTTTCAATGCAACATCTACAATATCTAACATTGTACATTCCTCCAATGCTGCTGCTGCGCGTAAACGTTTGTGCAGATCAGCATCCAATTCAAATGTCGCCTTCTTAATTTTACGTTCAACTGCATTTACAGAAACCTGTATATCTGTATTTGCAATTTCCTGTATTTTTTCATTATCTTGTTGTAATAACTTACTTACAACGTCCCTATTACCTTTTGATTTAGGTGCTTCTTTGGGATTTTTATTATATTTATCTTTAATTGACACGACTCAACAACTCCTCTATGAAATTTCTATGTTGTTCCGTTGCAGCTCTAATTTCTGGATTATTAATAATACCGTATACAGGTAATCTCCCAATAGCTGCACGTCTTGAAATAACTGTATCAAATATCAAATCCTTATATTCTTCACGTACCAATTGCAATAACTCTTTATTATCAATTCGTCTCGCATCAGATAATGTAGCAAGAATCCCAGCTATTTGTAATGTATCATTGCCATTTTCTTTCGCACCCTCAATTGTTTCCATAAATCTAGGAAGAGCATTATAACTAAATTTAGCCGTTTCAAACATCATCACTACATAATCACTAGCCATCAAAGCATTAACTGTTTGAATACTAAGATTAGGTGGTGTATCAATTAAAATATAATCATACTGGTCTTTTACACTTTCAATAACTTCTTTAAGCAATTGAATTTTACTTTTTGGACCTCTATAATCTGCAATCAATACTAAATAATCGTCAGCTGGTACATAATCAATATTATCAGTAGCAACTTTAATATATGGATCTATATCCCCATTCTCCATTGCCTCTTTGATTGTCTCGTGATAAAACACTTCTAAATCATCATAACCACTCACCAATTGAGTTAAATTTCCCTGACTATCCATATCAATCGCCAAAAC